>NZ_FMIB01000001.1 GCF_900091475.1 Micromonospora chersina | reverse complement strand
CCGGCCACCGGGGCCTGGCCGGGCGGCTGGTGCAGCCGGCGCAGCGCCGGGCCGAGCGCCGGGGTGGCCGGCAGGGCCTCGCGGACCACCAGGAACAGGCCCAGCCCGACGGCCGCCCCGCCCAGCACGGCGACCGCCAGCTGCCAGTTCACAATCATGCGATCGCCTCCTCCGGGTCGGGTGCCGGCAGGAAGCGCGCCGGGCGGGGCGGCTGGCTCATCGACCGCACCCAGACCAGCAGCCCGACGAAGGCCGCCCCGAGCACCGCCATCACCAGTTGCCCGACGACCGTCCCGTACGGCTTCACGTAGTCGCTGTTGACCAGCCCGTACGCGAGCGTGGCCAGGGTCATCCCGGTGAGGAAGCGGACCGCGAACCGGGGCTGCGTCCGCTTCGCCTCGACCTCGCGCCGGGTGGCCACCTCGGCCGAGGCGGCGGCGGCGATCGAGCCGAGCACGTCGCCGAGGCGCTCGCCCGGTCGGTGAGGTGCAGGATCAGCGCCGCCACCACCTGGTCGCAGACCGGGTCGGCGATCTCGTCGGCGAAGCCAGCAGGGCGGATTTCGCCAGCCAGCCGGCCTGGAGGCGGGCCGCCAGGGTGCGTACCTCCTCCTGGATCTCCTCCGGCGCGGTGGCGATGGTGCCGATGATGGCCTGCTGGAGCCCTGGCCGTGTTGGAGATGTCTTGAGCCGCCGGTCCACTCGCCGACCGCTCGATGCGGGCGATGGCCGCTGCTCGGCGCGACCCACCGCGAAGAGCCACGGCACGCCGGCACCGCGAGCCCCACCAGGAGGCCGACCACCGGCAGCCCGGTGAGCAGGAAGGCCAGCGGCCGGCCACGACGGCCGCGCCGAGCAGCACTGGTGGCGGTGCTGCTCCCGCGGCCGGCCCGGAGCCGGTCCAAGCCGGCTCAGCCCGGCCCGGCGCCCGCCGCCGACCGGGGCGGCCGGCGGGTGCCGACCAGCGCGACCACCGCCAGCACCAGCCCGGCCACGCACGCGGCCCCGGAGACCAGGCGATCAACTCGATGGTCGTCATGAGGTCACCGCCGCCCAGTCGGGTGTGCCGGGGCCGCCGCCAGGCGCCCGTGCCGGCCTCGATGAACCGGGTCAGCAGCCGGGCGTCGTAGCCGACCCGGAGCAGTTGGTCGCGGATCCGCTCGGGCAGGTGGCGGGGCACCGCCCGGCCGTCCGGTCCCGGGCCGAAGACGCTGGTGGTGGTGATCCGGTTGCCCTCGCCGACGCCGATGACCTCCTCGACGTGCGAGACGAAGCGGTGCTTGCGGCCGCCGATCGCCGTCTCGTCCTCGACCGTGACGTAGACGATCAGGTCCAGCGCGTTGCCCGCCATGCGGCGGGCCTGGTCGACGGTCATCTCCCGGCCGTGGGCCAGCGCCAGCTCGATGATCCGCTCACCCACCCCGGCCGGGGTGCGCGCGTGGATCGTGCACATCGACCCGCGGCTGGTGGTCATCGCCTGGAGCATCGGCACGATCTCCCGGGACCGCACCTCGCCGACGATGATCCGCAGCACGCCCATCCGCAGCGACACCGGGATGAGGTCGGCGATGCTCACCTCGCCGGCGGGCCGCCCGTCCAGCCCGCGCTCGCCGTGCCCCTCCCGGGACTCGAAGCTCATCACCGCCCGGTGCTTGTGCCCGCGCCGGGCCGGCAGCAGCTCCCGGCTCTCCTCCAGCAGCACGTACGGCTCGTCGGCCGGGATCTCGTCCATGAGCGCGCGGATGACAGTGGTCTTCCCGGCCCCGGCCAGCCCGGCGACCATGATGTTCAGCCCGGCCCGCATGGACGCGCGGAGGAAGTCGCGCAGCAGCGGGTCGATCATCTCGTCCAGGTCGGGCCGGCCACCGGCGATGTCCTCCAGGCTCACGGCGAGCGTGTTGTGCTTGCGGATCACCGCGTACGGGCGGTGGCTGACCAGGAAGACCGCGGCGAGCCGGCTGCCGTCGGGCAGTTGCAGGTCGAGCGTCGGCTTGGAGGTGGACAGCGACCGCTCGGTCGCCCCGGCCCGGCGGGCCGCCGCCTGGAGGATCTCCACCAACTCGTCGTCGCTGTCGGCGATCGGCTCGGCCCAGTCCACGCCGCCGCCGTGCCGGGTGATGCGCACCTGGTCGCAGCCGAGGATGTGCACCTCCTCGATGGTGTCGTCGACAAGCAGCGTCTGGAGCCGGCCCAGACCGACCAGCTCGGCGGTCACCTGGTCGAGCAGCAGCCGCTCCTCGTCGGCGGCCATCGGCGTGCCGGCCCGGCGGACCGAGTCCGCGTACGCGGAGACCACGGCGACGGCCAGCCGGGCCCGCTCGACCTCCTCGGCGTCCGCGTCGAACTCCCGGCCGCGCTGCCAGAGGGTGAGCCGCTCGCTGAGTTCCCGGCGCAGCTCGCGGACCACCGCGAAGTCGACCCGGGGGCGGGGCGGCGGGGGTGGCGGCGCGACCGGTACGGCGGGCGCCGGGGGCAGGTGGTGCCGCGCGTTGGGCGGGACCAGCGGCGGCACCGTCGAGGTGGCGCCGGGCTGCTGGCCGCGCGGGTCGTGCGAGACCGGCTCAAACCGCACCGGACACCCCCGGCGTGCTCGGCGCGCTCACCGCGCGGGGGCCGGGGCTCCCGGCCAGGCCAGCCGGGCCCGCCGCCGGTCCAGCAACGCCCGGACCGGCACCTCCAGCGCGCCGGCCGCGCGCATGAGCGGCCGGTTGGCGCGTACGGTGCCGCCGTGCCCGAGCACCTCGGCGGTACGCGGGTCGTGCGGCAGCCGGGCGATCACCGGCAGCCGCAGCGCCTTGCTGATCTCGCTGCCGCCGTGCCCGTCCCCGACCACCAGCAGGCGCAGGGTGCCCGGGGGATCCGGTGCTCGGCGAAGTCCCGCTCGATGGCCTTGACCGTGGCGCGGGTGGCGGACAGGTCGGGCAGGTGGGCCCGGGTGACCAGCAGCACGACGGCCGCCGCCCGCAGCACCGGCCACGGTGGATCACCGACCTGCAACCGGCCACAGTCGACAACAACGTCGTATGGCGGGACGCCCCGCTCCAGGCTGGTGAAGAAGTCGGCGAAGCGCTGCCAGAGGGGTGACGCTGCCGGCCTGGGCCGGGTCGACCACGCCGGGCAGCAGCAGCCGCTCCCGCCTCGGCGCGTCCAGGTCGACGAGCTGGGACCAGAAGGCGTTCTCCAGGTTGCCGTCGCGCAGCTCCCCGACGGCCAGTTCGCCGAGGCCGCGCGGGCCGTCGAGCGCCCCGCCCAGGTAGCCGGCGAGGATCGAGCCGCCCGCCGGGTCGCACTCGGCCAGCACCAGCCGGCGGTGCCAGCTCAGCGTGGCGGCCAGCGCGGCGGTGGTGACGCCCGGCGACCCCTTCGCCGACACCATGGCGATGATCGCCATCAGGCCGCCTCGGTGAGCACGAGCGCGATCCGGTCGTCGGCCGCCAGCGCCACCACGGCCGGCACGTCCCGGATGGCCAGCGCCAGGTAGACCACCACGTCGTCGTTCTCCGGCGTGGCGGTGTCGATCACGGTGGCCTCGAACCGGGTGCCGCCGCCGCGCGTGGCCTCGGTGCCACCGGCGCTGGTGTCGGGTGTGCTGACCAGCAGCACCTTGTCGCCGGGGTGCAGTTTGCGGGCCGGCACCTGGCTCGGCTCCAGCCCCAGCGCGAGCTGCTGCTGCCCGGGGCCGAGCAGCGGCGCGTCGGTGAGCTGGGCCGGGGTGAGCAGCGTGCCGGGGGTGAGCCGGACGGCGGCCCGCCGGCCCAGCACCTCCTTGATCCGGTCGGCCCGCACCGGCTGGAGTTCCCGCCCGCCGGACACCCGCACCGGGACGAGGTCGTCGGCGGTGAGCTGCCGGCCGACCTCGACCGGCCGGGCCACCGCGAGATAGCTGCCGGTGGAGCGCACCGAGGTGACCGCGAAGGCCCGCGCCCAGGCCGCCGAGGGCGATCAGCAGCACGGCCAGGCCGAGCAGGCCGGGGCGGATCCGCCGCTGCCGGACCACCTTGGGCGGCGCCACCGGCGCGTCCAGGGGAGTCCCGTTCCGCGTCGCCACACTCACTGCGTCATCTCCGTTCGCGACTGCGGGGCTCGCAAACCCGGCTCACTCCTCGCGCTCACCGTGTCACCACCTGAAGTTCGTTGATCTGCACCGGGACCGTTCCGCTGACCCGGCTCTGGGCGATCTCGCCGCTCTCGCCCCCGCCGGACCACTCGACGGTCCAGAACGTGGTGGCGCTGACCTGGTAGGTGCCGGCCCGGGCGTAGCCGCGGTCGTAGCCGCAGTCGGGCGAGGTGCGCCCGGCCCGGGGGCCGTCGGCGGTGTAGGGCGTGCCCGGCCCCGTGCAGGTGACCTGGGTGCCGTCGCCCATGGTCCAGACGATCCGCGTGACCCGGGCGGTGATCTCGACGGTCAGCCCGCGGTCCGAGGCGGAGGCGCGCAGCGGCCCGAAGTAGGACGCCCCGCCGCTGGCCCACATCCAGACCGGCAGCCCGACGAGGCCGGGACCCTTGCTGCGTCGGGGCGCGACGGCGACCCGGGGTGGCAGCAGCGAGATCGAGGCCAGGGCGCGGCGGGCCAGTTCCTCCGGGTCGGGCGGCCGCGCCGTAGCCGGGCGGCGGCCCGTCGCGCAGCACGACGCTCTGCGCGCCCAGGTCGCCGCCGTTGCAGGTCCGGACGTACCACTGCTGGCCCTCGGGGGCGGTGGGCTGGGGCTCGGCCAGCTTGTAGTAGCAGCCGTCGCCGTTGTTGAACCAGCCGAGCAGGTCGTCGTAGCAGGGGATGACCCGGCCGTTCCACTGGCACTTCGCCGCGGCGCCGCCGCCGTCCCGCCTCCTCCGCCGGGGTCGCCGCCGCCGCCCGGCCCGCCCGGGGTGCCGGGTTCGTCGTCCCAGACGTTGCAGTCGTTCTGCCCGGGCGGGCACTCGCCGCCGGGGTTGCCGGCACGGGCGGACGCGCCGGTCGCCAGCAGCGCGGGCGCGCCGGTCAGCGCCAGCAGCAGCGCGAGCCCGGCGGTGAGCAGCAGCCGGCGGGGCGTCCCGGCCCGGGCCGGCCGGGCCGGGACACCCCTTCCTCCCCAGGTCAACACGGCTGGTCCTGGTGTCCGGCGCCGGCGCTGATCAGCCACCGGCCGTCCGGGTAGCGGGTCGCGGTGGCGGTGGCCAGGTAGCGCCCGCCGCGGGTGCCGGGGACGACCCGGCGGTCCTTGGCGTAGACGAGGCGGTAGCCGGTCGCGTCCAGGCAGTCCTGGATCTCGACGGTGGCGGATCGGCGGCCAGGTCGACCGCGACGACCGTGGGATCGGAAACGAGTCTTCCGGTACGCATGGCGCCGTGCTCCTTCGCCTCGCGAATTGCCACCCGCACCCGGGTCAGCAACGGATCCGCCACGAATCGGGCCAGTGCGGGATGGGGCCGGATCGCTGCGCGCGCTCGCCGCCCGGGACGCGTCGAGATAGCCGGAATAGGCGGCGAGCGCGGCCCTTTCCGGCTGATTCCTCCTCGGCGCCGGAATGCGCGACGGGTGCGGCGGCGCCCCCGGCCAGCGGGCGGGTCGCCGCCTCCGGCTCGCTGCCGCAGCCGCCGGTGGCGGCCAGTAGAGCAAGGCTGAGCAGGCAGATTTCCCATCGGCGGGATTGCCGTGTGCGCAACGCCGGGCCCTCCTCGGTGGCGGCCCGGGTCCGTCAACCGCCACTCCGGGCATGCCGGAGTGCGTTGATGCGGCCCGGGCCGCCACCGAGGAGGGCCCGGCGTTGCGCACACGGCAATCCCGCCGATGGGAAATCTGCCTGCTCAGCCTTGCTCTACTGGCCGCCACCGGCGGCTGCGGCAGCGAGCCGGAGGCGGCGACCCGCCCGCTGGCCGGGGGCGCCGCCGCACCCGTCGCGCATTCCGGCGCCGGAGGAGGAATCAGCCGGAAAGGCCGCGCTCGCCGCCTATTCCGGCTATCTCGACGCGTCCCGGGCGGCGAGCGCGCGCAGCGATCCGGCCCATCCCGCACTGGCCCGATTCGTGGCGGATCCGTTGCTGACCCGGGTGCGGGTGGCAATTCGCGAGGCGAAGGAGCACGGCGCCATGCGTACCGGAAGACTCGTTTCCGATCCCACGGTCGTCGCGGTCGACCTGGCCGCCGATCCGCCCACCGTCGAGATCCAGGACTGCCTGGACGCGACCGGCTACCGCCTCGTCTACGCCAAGGACCGCCGGGTCGTCCCCGGCACCCGCGGCGGGCGCTACCTGGCCACCGCCACCGCGACCCGCTACCCGGACGGCCGGTGGCTGATCAGCGCCGGCGCCGGACACCAGGACCAGCCGTGTTGACCTGGGGAGGAAGGGGTGTCCCGGCCCGGCCGGCCCGGGCCGGGACGCCCCGCCGGCTGCTGCTCACCGCCGGGCTCGCGCTGCTGCTGGCGCTGACCGGCGCGCCCGCGCTGCTGGCGACCGGCGCGTCCGCCCGTGCCGGCAACCCCGGCGGCGAGTGCCCGCCCGGGCAGAACGACTGCAACGTCTGGGACGACGAACCCGGCACCCCGGGCGGGCCGGGCGGCGGCGGCGACCCCGGCGGAGGAGGCGGGGACGGCGGCGGCGCCGCGGCGAAGTGCCAGTGGAACGGCCGGGTCATCCCCTGCTACGACGACCTGCTCGGCTGGTTCAACAACGGCGACGGCTGCTACTACAAGCTGGCCGAGCCCCAGCCCACCGCCCCCGAGGGCCAGCAGTGGTACGTCCGGACCTGCAACGGCGGCGACCTGGGCGCGCAGAGCGTCGTGCTGCGCGACGGGCCGCCGCCCGGCTACGGCGCGCCGCCCGACCCGGAGGAACTGGCCCGCCGCGCCCTGGCCTCGATCTCGCTGCTGCCACCCGGGTCGCCGTCGCGCCCCGACGCAGCAAGGGTCCCGGCCTCGTCGGGCTGCCGGTCTGGATGTGGGCCAGCGGCGGGGCGTCCTACTTCGGGCCGCTGCGCGCCTCCGCCTCGGACCGCGGGCTGACCGTCGAGATCACCGCCCGGGTCACGCGGATCGTCTGGACCATGGGCGACGGCACCCAGGTCACCTGCACGGGGCCGGGCACGCCCTACACCGCCGACGGCCCCCGGGCCGGGCGCACCTCGCCCGACTGCGGCTACGACCGCGGCTACGCCCGGGCCGGCACCTACCAGGTCAGCGCCACCACGTTCTGGACCGTCGAGTGGTCCGGCGGGGGCGAGAGCGGCGAGATCGCCCAGAGCCGGGTCAGCGGAACGGTCCCGGTGCAGATCAACGAACTTCAGGTGGTGACACGGTGAGCGCGAGGAGTGAGCCGGGTTTGCGAGCCCCGCAGTCGCGAACGGAGATGACGCAGTGAGTGTGGCGACGCGGAACGGGACTCCCCTGGACGCGCCGGTGGCGCCGCCCAAGGTGGTCCGGCAGCGGCGGATCCGCCCCGGCCTGCTCGGCCTGGCCGTGCTGCTGATCGCCCTCGGCGGCCTGGGCGCGGCCTTCGCGGTCACCTCGGTGCGCTCCACCGGCAGCTATCTCGCGGTGGCCCGGCCGGTCGAGGTCGGCCGGCAGCTCACCGCCGACGACCTCGTCCCGGTGCGGGTGTCCGGCGGGCGGGAACTCCAGCCGGTGCGGGCCGACCGGATCAAGGAGGTGCTGGGCCGGCGGGCCGCCGTCCGGCTCACCCCCGGCACGCTGCTCACCCCGGCCCAGCTCACCGACGCGCCGCTGCTCGGCCCCGGGCAGCAGCAGCTCGCGCTGGGGCTGGAGCCGAGCCAGGTGCCGGCCCGCAAACTGCACCCCGGCGACAAGGTGCTGCTGGTCAGCACACCCGACACCAGCGCCGGTGGCACCGAGGCCACGCGCGGCGGCGGCACCCGGTTCGAGGCCACCGTGATCGACACCGCCACGCCGGAGAACGACGACGTGGTGGTCTACCTGGCGCTGGCCATCCGGGACGTGCCGGCCGTGGTGGCGCTGGCGGCCGACGACCGGATCGCGCTCGTGCTCACCGAGGCGGCCTGATGGCGATCATCGCCATGGTGTCGGCGAAGGGGTCGCCGGGCGTCACCACCGCCGCGCTGGCCGCCACGCTGAGCTGGCACCGCCGGCTGGTGCTGGCCGAGTGCGACCCGGCGGGCGGCTCGATCCTCGCCGGCTACCTGGGCGGGGCGCTCGACGGCCCGCGCGGCCTCGGCGAACTGGCCGTCGGGGAGCTGCGCGACGGCAACCTGGAGAACGCCTTCTGGTCCCAGCTCGTCGACCTGGACGCGCCGAGGCGGGAGCGGCTGCTGCTGCCCGGCGTGGTCGACCCGGCCCAGGCCGGCAGCGTCACCCCGCTCTGGCAGCGCTTCGCCGACTTCTTCACCAGCCTGGAGCGGGGCGTCCCGCCATACGACGTTGTTGTCGACTGTGGCCGGTTGCAGGTCGGTGATCCACCGTGGCCGGTGCTGCGGGCGGCGGCCGTCGTGCTGCTGGTCACCCGGGCCCACCTGCCCGACCTGTCCGCCACCCGCGCCACGGTCAAGGCCATCGAGCGGGACTTCGCCGAGCACCGGATCCCCCGGGCACCCTGCGCCTGCTGGTGGTCGGGGACGGGCACGGCGGCAGCGAGATCAGCAAGGCGCTGCGGCTGCCGGTGATCGCCCGGCTGCCGCACGACCCGCGTACCGCCGAGGTGCTCGGGCACGGCGGCACCGTACGCGCCAACCGGCCGCTCATGCGCGCGGCCGGCGCGCTGGAGGTGCCGGTCCGGGCGTTGCTGGACCGGCGGCGGGCCCGGCTGGCCTGGCCGGGAGCCCCGGCCCCCCGCGCGGTGAGCGCGCCGAGCACGCCGGGGGTGTCCGGTGCGGTTTGAGCCGGTCTCGCACGACCCGCGCGGCCAGCAGCCCGGCGCCACCTCGACGGTGCCGCCGCTGGTCCCGCCCAACGCGCGGCACCACCTGCCCCCGGCGCCCGCCGTACCGGTCGCGCCGCCACCCCCGCCGCCCCGCCCCCGGGTCGACTTCGCGGTGGTCCGCGAGCTGCGCCGGGAACTCAGCGAGCGGCTCACCCTCTGGCAGCGCGGCCGGGAGTTCGACGCGGACGCCGAGGAGGTCGAGCGGGCCCGGCTGGCCGTCGCCGTGGTCTCCGCGTACGCGGACTCGGTCCGCCGGGCCGGCACGCCGATGGCCGCCGACGAGGAGCGGCTGCTGCTCGACCAGGTGACCGCCGAGCTGGTCGGTCTGGGCCGGCTCCAGACGCTGCTTGTCGACGACACCATCGAGGAGGTGCACATCCTCGGCTGCGACCAGGTGCGCATCACCCGGCACGGCGGCGGCGTGGACTGGGCCGAGCCGATCGCCGACAGCGACGACGAGTTGGTGGAGATCCTCCAGGCGGCGGCCCGCCGGGCCGGGGCGACCGAGCGGTCGCTGTCCACCTCCAAGCCGACGCTCGACCTGCAACTGCCCGACGGCAGCCGGCTCGCCGCGGTCTTCCTGGTCAGCCACCGCCCGTACGCGGTGATCCGCAAGCACAACACGCTCGCCGTGAGCCTGGAGGACATCGCCGGTGGCCGGCCCGACCTGGACGAGATGATCGACCCGCTGCTGCGCGACTTCCTCCGCGCGTCCATGCGGGCCGGGCTGAACATCATGGTCGCCGGGCTGGCCGGGGCCGGGAAGACCACTGTCATCCGCGCGCTCATGGACGAGATCCCGGCCGACGAGCCGTACGTGCTGCTGGAGGAGAGCCGGGAGCTGCTGCCGGCCCGGCGCGGGCACAAGCACCGGGCGGTGATGAGCTTCGAGTCCCGGGAGGGGCACGGCGAGCGCGGGCTGGACGGGCGGCCCGCCGGCGAGGTGAGCATCGCCGACCTCATCCCGGTGTCGCTGCGGATGGGCGTGCTGCGGATCATCGTCGGCGAGGTGCGGTCCCGGGAGATCGTGCCGATGCTCCAGGCGATGACCACCAGCCGCGGGTCGATGTGCACGATCCACGCGCGCACCCCGGCCGGGGTGGGTGAGCGGATCATCGAGCTGGCGCTGGCCCACGGCCGGGAGATGACCGTCGACCAGGCCCGCCGCATGGCGGGCAACGCGCTGGACCTGATCGTCTACGTCACGGTCGAGGACGAGACGGCGATCGGCGGCCGCAAGCACCGCTTCGTCTCGCACGTCGAGGAGGTCATCGGCGTCGGCGAGGGCAACCGGATCACCACCACCAGCGTCTTCGGCCCGGGACCGGACGGCCGGGCGGTGCCCGCCACCTGCCCGAGCGGATCCGCGACCAACTGCTCCGGGTCGGCTACGACGCCCGGCTGCTGACCCGGTTCATCGAGGCCGGCACGGGCGCCTGGCGGCGGCCCCGGCACACCCGACTGGGGCGGCGGTGACCTCATGACGACCATCGAGTTGATCGCCCTGGTCTCCGGGGCCGCGTGCGTGGCCGGGCTGGTGCTGGCGGTGGTCGCGCTGGTCGGCACCCGCCGGCCGCCCCGGTCGGCGGCGGGCGCCGGGCCCGGGCTGAGCCGGCTCTGGACCGGCTCCGGGGCCGGCCGCCGGGAGCAGCACCGCCACCAGGTGCTGCTCGGCGCGGCCGTCGTGGCCGGCGCGCTGGCCTTCCTGCTCACCGGGCTGCCGGTGGTCGGCCTCCTGGTGGGGCTCGCGGTGCCCGGCGTGCCGTGGCTCTTCGCGGTGGTCGCGCCGAGCAGCGGGCCATCGCCCGCATCGAGCGGTCGGCGAGTGGACCCGGCGGCTCAAGGACATCTCCAACACCGGCCAGGGCTCCAGCAGGCCATCATCGGCACCATCGCCACCGCGCCGGAGGAGATCCAGGAGGAGGTACGCACCCTGGCGGCCCGCCTCCAGGCCGGCTGGCTGGCGAAATCCGCCCTGCTGGCCTTCGCCGACGAGATCGCCGACCCGGTCTGCGACCAGGTGTGGCGGCGCTGATCCTGCACCTCACCGACCGGGGCGAGCGCCTCGGCGACGTGCTCGGCTCGATCGCCGCCGCCGCCTCGGCCGAGGTGGCCACCCGGCGCGAGGTCGAGGCGAAGCGGACGCAGCCCCGGTTCGCGGTCCGCTTCCTCACCGGGATGACCCTGGCCACGCTCGCGTACGGGCTGGTCAACAGCGACTACGTGAAGCCGTACGGGACGGTCGTCGGGCAACTGGTGATGGCGGTGCTCGGGGCGGCCTTCGTCGGGCTGCTGGTCTGGGTGCGGTCGATGAGCCAGCCGCCCCGCCCGGCGCGCTTCCTGCCGGCACCCGACCCGGAGGAGGCGATCGCATGATTGTGAACTGGCAGCTGGCGGTCGCCGTGCTGGGCGGGCGGCCGTCGGGCTGGGCCTGTTCCTGGTGGTCCGCGAGGCCCTGCCGGCCACCCCGGCGCTCGGCCCGGCGCTGCGCCGGCTGCACCAGCCGCCCGGCCAGGCCCCGGTGGCCGGGAGTGGGCCGGACTGGCTCGGCCGGTGTCTCCCGCTGGCTGCGCCCGCCGCACCGGCAGCTCGCCCTGCTCGACCGGACCCCGAGCAGTACGCCCTGTCGGTGCTGGCTCTCCGCGCTGGTCGGGTTCGCCACGCCGGCGGTCGCCTCGGCCGTGCTCTTCCTGGGCGGGGTGGCGGCTGCCGGCTGGCCGTACCCGTGGTGGGGAGCCTGGGGTTGGCGCTGGTCGCCGGCCTGCTCGCGCACCGGGCGGTGCTGGCCCGGGCGGACGCCGCGCGGGACGAGTTCCGCCAGGCGGTCTGCACCTACCTGGACCTGGTGGCCTTGCAGCTCTCCGCGGCGCACGGCCCGGTGCAGTCGCTGGGGCGCGCGGCGGCGGTCTGCGACGGCTGGGTCTTCGACCGGATCCGGGAGGCGCTGCGGATCGCCCAGCTCCAGATGCACTCGCCCTGGGACGAGCTCCAGGAGCTGGCCGACCGGATCGGCATCCCGGAGCTGGGCGACGTGGGGGCCATCATGCGCTCCTCCGGAAGCGAGGGCGCCCAGGTGCACGAGACCCTGCGCAGCCGCGCCGACTCGCTGCGCGA